>NZ_SJOR01000040.1:0-3326 GCF_012027715.1 Massilimicrobiota sp. SW1139
TGTTAATTCTTACATTAAATTAAAAAAATCAGCCATAATTTCGTCAAATTAATTTAAATGGTTGATTTTTATTTTTAATTTAATGTGATTATTTTATAATAAGGTTGTATTAAAATCTTAGAGGAAAGGAAAAGAGAAAATAGATGCAACCACCACAGCCTCTCTACTTTCTCTCCAACCATTTATATGATATCATTTATTACATTTAAAAACAACACTCTCAATGATAAATATGACAATAATAGATATCTTGAAGATATCAGACGCATTAATTATCTTCTTCTTGTCTGTCCTAAATGCAAAACGGTCGGACTTTTTCATAATCACGCAGTCTATGATAGATATCTGTTGAACAGCACTGAAGAATATATTACTGTGCAGCGCATAAGATGTGAATCATGTGGAAGTACGCATGCGCTCCTTCCTGATATCATCATTCCTTATCGCTATTTTTCTTCTCCCTTTATTCTACGTCTTTTCGACCTTTATTTAAAAGGTCATCTTTCTGTTTCAAAGATTTCATCTGCCCTCAATATCTCCATACAGACTGTAGGGGCACTCATATGCAGTTACAGGCAATTTCATGAAGAACGCATGAAGATCATCAATCATGACTTTTCAAAAAAATTTGATCATGATTTTATGATTGATTATTTTCATATGTTCTTTTTGTTTTTTATGCAGCGTATTCCCAAACGTTTTTTCCATGGTATTTATCTGCCCGTCAATCACATGACAGTTGGCTATAATCCTGCATAAGAGTGATTTATACTATTATCAGGAGGAAAAAACAATATGAAAACAGATTTAGAACACGAAATGGCATTGTTTAAGTACAATCTCATCGCTCCACTGATCAATGGAACCTATACTGAAACTTCCATCAAGGCTTACTGCGTCAATGTCTCCATGAAAACTTACATCCTTCCGGACGGAAGCATCAAACGCTTCAGCCACGAAACCATCAGATGGTGGTTTAGAAGATATAAGGATATGGGCTTCAACGGGCTTTATTCAAAGCCACGTGCTGATAACGGTAAACTGAGAGCCTTGTCATCTGAAATTCAGCAGATCATCATTGAAAAGAAAAAAGAAAATTTCAGGAAGACGGCTACATCGATCTACAATGAACTTATTGATGAAGGACTTATTTCGTCATCTGAAGTTTCTCTTTCTACCGTCATCCGATTTGTTGGAAAAATAAAAAACAAGCTTAATGTTGTCTCTGGTGAAGATATGAGAGCTTTTGAAATGAGATATGCAAATGATCTATGGCAGATTGATACAAGTCATGGCCCCATTATTTCGATAGATGGAAAAAAATATAAAACCTATCTGATAGCCATTATCGATGATGCTTCAAGACTGATAGTTGGATATGGTTTTTATCTGGCTGATAATGCCGTCAATGTACAGCTGACCCTGAAAGAAGCCATCTTAAAATATGGTATTCCAAAAAGATTATATGCCGATAATGGCGCTCCCTATAAAAATGTTCAGCTCTCACTTATCTGTGCCAATCTTGGTATTTCGCTTCTTCACGCAAAAGCCTATCATGGCAACCAGAAAGGAAAAATAGAAAGAACATTTAAGACAATCAAGGAAGGATGGATGTTCAATATCAATTATGATGATTTCCATTCTCTTGAAATGCTTGAAAAGAGTCTTGCCTTCTTCATCAATCAAAAAAACAATACCATCCATTCCATCCTCAAAAAAACACCTGTTGATCGTTTTCTTGAAGATGCAGATAAACTCGTCAGAAAGGATGATCGTATTATCAGCCAGGCATTTATGCATACCGTTGAAAGAAAGGTAGGCAATGATGCACTTGTAAGAATTAATGGTGAATCGTATGAAACTTCCCAGAATCATATAGGCAAAAGAGTCATCATTCGTTATATTCCAGACATGAAGCATATTTATCTTCAAAGCAGCGATGGAACACTAAAAGAAATATATAGGGTCAATAGAGTAGAAAATAGTCAGATCAAAAGACAGGCCCCTCTGTTTTCTCAGGGAAAGGATGAATAAATATGGATATGAAATTATTTTATGGATTAAGTTATAACCCATTTCAAAAGGATGTGACAGATACAACCGTAGAAACAATTGATTTTAAGGAAATGCAGGGGCGTCTTGCCTACCTGTGTCAGACAAAAGGTATTGGCGTTTTTACAGGGCGACCAGGTGTAGGTAAAACTTATGCCTTGAGACAGTTTGTCTCCTCATTGAATCCCTCACTTTATCAGGTTGTGTATATGCCTATGTCAACTCTGACAACGATCCAGTTTTATAGATATCTTGCAGGATCTCTTGGGTTGGAGGTAGGATCAAGCAAGATAGATAATTTTATGAATATTCAGGAATATCTTAAAAGGATGAACAGTGAAAAAAGAATTATTCCAATCATCATCCTGGATGAAGCACAATATCTAAGAAGCGAAATACTTAATGATATCAAGCTTCTCATGAATTTTGATATGGATTCAAAAAATCACTGTGTCCTTATACTTGCGGGATTGCCAACGCTTGTCAATACGCTTAAATACAATTCCTATGAGGCCATAAGACAAAGGATCACGATTCAGTATCAGATCATTGGACTAGAGCCACAGGAAATCAAATCATATGTCGAATCAAAATTAAAAGCTGCCGGATTAAATGTTCCATTATTTACAGAAGATGCAATGACCGCTCTGGGAAACAGCTGTCAGGGATCGATAAGAAAATTAAACAATCTTCTTACTCAATGCCTCATTATAGGAGCCAATAGACAAATAAGAGATATCAATAACGAAATTGTCATGATGGCTGTTAATGAAGTGGATATGAATTAGACATGAAAAAGAAAATAGAGTCATTTGAATGTACGTGCACATATAAAACAAAAACATGGAATACAAAAGTCAGCGATATATGGTGTTGTGAGAATTATGTAGAATTTACAGTTTACTGCCAGGGAACAAAATTAAAATCATACCTGGGCATGGGAAGCAATGGGAATTGGATATGCTTTCCTGAAATTGACAAGGGTTGTGGACTGGCAGAGTTGCATGATTATTACTGGAATCTAGAAAAGCTATGTAAGGTATTAGAGAATATCATAGATGCAACAAGTATTGCATCAGTGTTAAAAGAGATGCATGTCAATTTAAATTTATGGTGGGATTATTGAATATAATCCCTTTTAAAATAAAATGAATAATCCAGGAAAATAAAGTGAATATAAAAATAAAAAAAGCAAAAAAAAAAAGACAAATTATTCTGCATTACTGATTTAAATTATTTTGAATTTTTCTTTTAAATTATTGTGCAAATCAACA
>NZ_SJOR01000041.1:0-2738 GCF_012027715.1 Massilimicrobiota sp. SW1139
TTTTTTATATTGTATCATTATTTCTTAATGTTTGTGACTAAAGAAATTTCTTTTTTGTTTATTTTTTAATAAAATCAATTTTCCAAATTCACCATCCACTAATAAATCACCCTTTTTAAGATTCTTTGATGCAGCGAATCTTTCAAAGTATGTATATTCTGTTTGATTATCATAACATTGACACTTAATCATATCATCATTCACAATTTCAACAATATACTGTGGTTTTATCCCTATTTGTTTTTTTAACATCTTCATCCTCTTTTCCTGATTATATGTCTATGATTGATCATTCATATTACAATCATAGAATTTTTCTACAATACGCATAAAGAAAGGTGACTCCTGATGATTTCTATGAGCAATCATTTCCAATAACACCACACATCCACCACCAAGTGCACAAAGCATATCTGCCATGGCATCATGGACACCTGTTGTGTAATGTAGAATACAGTCATTATTGAAAAAGATAAGCATAAAATATTCATAAAACTCCCAAATAACAGCAATTGACAAATTAACTGTCATCATAAATATTAAAAAAAGAATATAATCCTGCTTATTATAAATAGTGTGTTGTTTTTTAATCATGTAATAAAGAATCATTGCGATAATACTGGCAAGAATTCCACTGAAAAAATGTACAATTTTATCATAGAAAGGTAATGTATATCCAGCAAGTGAACTTCCTACCAGTGAAGCAAAGTATATAAAAATCACATTAATGATTTTGATTTCATCTGTTATTTTCAAATGAAACAAATGCATAAGAATTGGAAAAAGCCATGGTGTTATACAGGCGACAAAACACATCATGATATCTTTGAGATTTCCTTTTTGTATATTTAAAACAAAAGCAAATAAAAGCGTCACGATATAAATACCACTAACAAAATACAATAGTTTTGTCTGTTTAGTTTTCATATATCTCCTTCTCACTCCTTATTTACAAAAATAAATTAATAAAAATCTTTTGAATTTAAAACCCAAAGAAATCATATCTTTTTGTATCTCAACTTCCATTTAAGGTATACAATATTGCATCACATATAGGCAATCAAATATAAAATGATGAAAATCTTTGACTTTTTTTTACAAGTACATAACTGATATAAACATAAAGCATACATTCAGTGAAAATACATGAAACTTCAATACTATAAAAATATATTCTTTCTACTTCTATAATTCCCATCTTCTACTATTCTAAGCAAAACGATAAGACCAGTTAAATCAAAAACGTCTTTAGTCTGTTCGCACTTTGATCTAATAACAACAAAAATATACGACTGTTATAATCAATAAAACCTTAATCAATTTTTAATTTTCTTCTATCTACCATGGATTTCCTCTGCTTATAACATATAAGAATTTCAAATAAAATATGATACTTGCATTAAATATCTGCATTCAATTTTTCATCTCTCGAATATCAAGAAAAACAATTCTTTTCTCATTATTAATATATGATTATTTTTTTAATTTAATAGAAAAAGATATGAATCTTTCGCAAATTTTTAATCAAATTAGCTCAGTTCATATCTCTTATAAAAATGATTCAGCCCATGTTTTTAATGTATCCACATCAATCTGACCATCAAAGCGACGTCCTTGACATAATTTGGCATTGCCACAAGAAACTTTTAATTCCTGAGTGGTATTTCCCATACCACTGCCTCCTGATGTTGCAAAAGGAATAATTGTTTTACCTGATAAGTCATATTGTTCTAAAAATGTATTGATAATCGTTGGTGCCACATACCACCAGATTGGAAAACCAATAAAAATCACATCATAATCATCTATATTTTTAACTTCATTTTGAATAGCTGGACGATATGCTTTATTTTTCATTTCTTGGCTGCTGCGACTTTGTGGATTGGTCCAATCTAAATCAGCTTGACTATAAGGTTGAGCTGGTATGATCTCATGTAAATCCCCATCAATAGCTTGAGATAGTTTTTGAGCCACTCTTGCAGTGACTCCACTTGCTGAAAAATAAGACACTAAAATTTTTTTCATTTCTATCACTCCTATTCTCCAAAATATAAGGCCATTTCTTCCATTCTTTGCATTTGATCAGCATGGAAAGGACAACGATGATTGCAATGTCCACATTGCACACAGGCACTTGCTTTCTTTTCTAAATGGTGATAGTGATCTTTAGCTAAATCATCACCTAATAAAGATAAATCATAATATTTATTCATCAAAGCAATATCTAAGCCCATAGGACAAGGATGACAATGTTTGCAATAAACACATTTTCCTTGATGTTCTACAGCATCAAATGTTGAAATAACAGTATAATCCTTATCTTTATCACTGGCCTGTGTATATTTTAAAATTTCTTTTAAATCATCACGATTTCTAACACCAGGTAAGACAGTCACAACACCTGGCTTATCTAATGCATATTGAAGACATTGAATACGTGTTAAAGCCTGCGGGAAAGGTGATTTGTTTGCATCTAAGAGTTGTCCTGCACTAAAGGCTTTCATAACTGAAATAGCGACTCCTTCTTTTTCACAGCGCTGATATAAAGCCATTCTCTCATCAGTCTGTCCAATGGCATATTCACCATGTTTATAATCATAGGCGGGATTAATACTAAACATCACCATATCTAATATATGCATATCTAAGACTTTATGCACAATTTCAGGAGTATGTGATGATAGTCCAATATGCTTGACAATCCCCTGTTTTTTTAATTCTTGAATATAATCAATAAC
>NZ_SJOR01000042.1:0-2539 GCF_012027715.1 Massilimicrobiota sp. SW1139
TGAGTATTTCACTAAAAAGATGACTCCGTTTCACTCGTTTGATGACGTCATCACACCAGTGTGATGATAAAAAAATAGTCACTATAGATTTGACCATAGTGACATTTTTTATTAATCCTTTTTTCGCGTTCTCATTGATTTGTCGCCCTTTATATGAATGGTATACGAAGACGATACTATTCTATCAAGTATGGCATCTGCTATTGC
This sequence comes from Massilimicrobiota sp. SW1139, assembly GCF_012027715.1. Taxonomy (NCBI): domain Bacteria; kingdom Bacillati; phylum Bacillota; class Erysipelotrichia; order Erysipelotrichales; family Erysipelotrichaceae; genus Massiliimicrobium; species Massilimicrobiota sp. SW1139. The sequence continues at coordinate 208 of NZ_SJOR01000042.1, forward strand.
TCCTCCGCCTAGATTTTTATGCCATCCATCTGGTGTGAATTGTGAAGCAATAATTGTCGTATGACTATCATATCTTAATTCCAACAGTTCGAGAATATCGCCTTGTTGTTCCTGAGTTGTTGGATTAAGTAGAAATTCATCAATAATAAGAACTTCAGCTCTTGCATACAATCTTAATTTTGGCTTATATTTTCCATTTCGTCTTGCTTGATCCAATTCAAACAATAAATCCGGTAATCTTATATACTTTACAACTTTTGCTTTCTTGCATGCGGCATTTCCCAATGCTGATACAATATATGTCTTCCCGCTTCCAGTTGCACCAATCACAATGACATTGATATGATCATCAATATAACTGCATGTTGAGAGTTTCATGATGAGTTCCTTGTCAAGCTCTCTATCAGGGTAATACTGTATATCTTCCAACGCTGCATTCATCATTTTTATTTTTGATCTTCTTTGTATACCTGTGACAAGATTATTATATTTGTCATTGACTTCTTCATCAACCATTAATGCCAGTCTTTCGTCAAATGAAAGTTCTTTGAAAGCTTGGTTGTTACACTGTTCCTTATAGATTTCAGCCATCTTATGTAATTTTAAGCTTAATAGCTTTTCGTATGTTTGATTAATCATTTTCTACCTCCATAATAATCCGCGCCTCTTAACAGTGCGCCTTCATTGTCTTCTTTTTCTTCTGCTGGTTTATTATTTTTATCTTGTAGATAATCCAGATATGATTTAAAATTCTTGTAGCTGCAGGTTACTCGCTTTTCAAGTATAGATTTTGATACTTCTTCTATCAGATCTGATGGATATCTATCGCTAAGTTTTAAAATTGACATACATCTTTGGTACATTTGTTCCTCAATTTTAACACTTTCAAGATTCTGAGTAATGATTCTGCAGGTGAATGGGCCTATTCTTTCAGCCCATTTTTTAAATCTCTCACCATTCCATTCAGTATAAAGCTTATGATGGTCAGGCATGTGATCTTCAATTGTAGAATACTGATTGACTACCCCATTCAATCTAGGATGGCTGGCAATTCTAGAACCACGATGATAAATTTCGATCATCTTTCTAGAAGCGCGCACATCTACCTTTTCTCGGAGAAATCTATAGGGGACAGAATAGAAATTCTTTTCGAAGCTGATATGGTAGTTATAGTTGACGATAGCTTTCTTCCATTCTGCAAATTCATAGGGAAACTCTGGAAGTTGTCTTAGACAGGGAAGCTCTTCGTTTAAATAAACAAAGCTTCTACTGTATTCTCTCTTTTGAAATGGTTTTCTGTTGATTTTATCCAGTTCCACCAATATGCATTCATTTACTTCTTCTATGCTTGAAAATCTATAATTTCTTAATCTTGCAATAATCTGGGTTGTAAGAATACCAACACTGGATTCTACAGATGCCTTATCTTTTGGTCTCTTAACTCTGGCTGGTATGATGACAGTATCATAGTATTCAGCCATTTCCTGATATGCCTTGTTGATAATGATATCTTCATATTTTTTATGAGATATGACACCTGTTTTTAAATTGTCAGGGACAATCATCAGTGGAACTCCACCAAAGAATCTGAACATGTTGATATGAAGATTGATCCAGCTTTCCTGTTTCATGTTGTCAGTTGCTTCACAATAGATATATTGACTGAAAGGGAGCACTGCAACGAAAAGATAAGCTTTGGATATGATTTCTCTTCGTGACAGATCATAGATTGGTAAAGTCTGTCCTGCAAAATCAACTTCAACTTTTTCGCCTGGTTTCTGTCCAATATGCATTGTCAGATTATTCTTCTCAACATGCTGCCTATAAAGTTTTGAGAACTGAGTATATTTAAGAAATGGTTTGTTCTCAAGCTTGCATCTTTCAACATATTCTTCCCAGAGAAGCATGACAGTGACGCCGGGTTTTAACAGTTCTTTATGAACATAGTCATAGTCAGGTCTTTCCTGATAATAAATCACCTCCTTCTTGTTTCCGAAGATTTCATCAATCTCATCGTCAGTTTTGTCTTTAATAAGTTCATATGTTATAGAAAGTTCATCAGCCTTTTCATAGGTAGACTTTATTTTTCTGCTTGCACAATGAACGACAGACATGATGGCCTTTTGAGACATTCCTAACGATCGGAGTCTTAAAATTTCTTTTTCTTTTGTCATAATAAAAATGACCTCCTTTCATGTAAATGTAAGGTGGGAAATCCTTACAATTCCATTGTAGAAAGGAAAAACAAAAATAAAAGAAAAATCGTCATCACACCAGTGTGATGACGACATCAAACAAGTAACATTATTCGATTTTCAAAGTGAAATATTCA
>NZ_SJOR01000043.1:0-1923 GCF_012027715.1 Massilimicrobiota sp. SW1139
AAAGACAAACTATTAAATGTCAATAATTAATTTAAATAATTATTTTTAATAGTGTTTGTCCTGATTGAGAGGAGCAATCCGATGTTCTTTGATGTATTTAGTGGATTTTTGGGTGCGCTAAAAACAACTTTTCAAAATATATATTTTGAAAGCTCTTATATTTTAGATTTTCTGTTTTTTTAAGCTATTGATTCGGTCGTTTCGTTTTTATAAACAAAGCGATGAATTTCACCATTGACATCAGAATATTGATAAATCTGTTTTCTGGTATTCTTTGGAAAATCTAAAGATATTGAATTGAAGAACGTATTTCGGGTTTCTTCTGGTAATCGCATGATATTTTCATGCATGATTACAAAACTGCTTTCGTTTTTCATGATTGAATAGATATATCTGGCAATACGATTGGCAACTGCAATAACTGCCAGTTTATGACGCTTCTTATTTCCGTTCTTCACTCTTTCAAATAAGTGCTTAAGAACAGGATTGTGTCGTCTGGCAAATTCAGCAATCATGTAAAGAGCGTGTCTCAGATATTTTGATCCTTTCTTGGAAATCTTGCCCATGATTTCCACGGACTTGCCGGAACGCTTGTTTCGTGGCGATGAACCGCTGTAAGAGACATAATGGTCAGCATTCTTGAATCTGAAGATGTCTCCGGTTTCAGCGATGATAACTGCAGCTGTCAAAGGACCACAGCCAGTGATGGTCATCAATAGACTGTAAACATTAAAAGTGGCGGCAAGCTTTCTGATATCTTTTTCAATCAGTTTCAATTGTGCACGAATATTGAAGATGCTTTCAACAGTGTTGGAAATAACGCATCTTATATGATCGGATACATGTGGAACCAGTGTATCCTGAGCATAATTGAATAGCTTATCTATCTTATCCAAACTGCAGCGATGCTTGGTTGCTTCGTAAACGAGATAAAACACTTCATTTTTGGAAGCATTTATGATATCATGCGAAGTAGGATATTGAGATAAGACAGCTAGAAAAGCAGCTGATTTAGGTTCAAAAACATACTGAAGTTCAGGGAAATAACAATCACAAAGGGCAATGAGACGGTTAGTTTCCTGAGAATGGAGTTTTTTAATCTGATAATGTCTGTGAACGAGAGCCTTAAGATCTTGATATCCATTTTTGTTTTCAAAGACAGAATCTGAAACATATCTGACATCATCATCAGTTCCAATAATGGTACTGATAGTTTGAGCATCCAAAGGATCAGATTTGGATATATTATGGCTTTCTCTCCATTTATTGACGAAATCAGTATTAAGCTGATGGATTTCTTCATCGCTGTTACAGTTTTGTTTAATAAAGCTGTAGACATTAGTAGAATAGATACCAGTGACCTCCAAAGCAAAATAAGTGTGAAGACAGTGTTGATCATTGGAATACTTTCTCACAGTATTTAAAAACTCAACAACATCAGATTTAATGAACTTAAAAGATAATTTTTTTCTAAGGAAACGGGGTTTGACTGATCTTAATTCAGGGACAGCCAGAACAGCAGCATCAGCCTTGCCTTTAGAGACATCAATGCCAACAAAAAGATTGTAATCGTAATTTTTCATAAAATAATGACCTTCTTTCTCAAGTATGTAAATGGTTTTGAATTGCACCTCTAAATCAAGACAAACGCAACCTCGCAAATACGGAGACAAGTGAGAAACACTGCTGCAACAAACTCATTCGGGTATAAAGCACGCCTTGAACAGAGGATTAAGTCTTTTTGAAGCGGAACATAAAGAGATGGCCGCAGAGGTGGAGAATAAAACCTTGATTCAAAACGAAACTATTATCTTAAAAAGAGAGTGTAGAAGCAAGGAAATTTTTAAACAATTGAGATATCTCAATTGTTTAAAAAAGGAAATCCTTAATTCAAACTTCTATACATATTATACGAGAGGTGGT
>NZ_SJOR01000044.1:0-1850 GCF_012027715.1 Massilimicrobiota sp. SW1139
TCAATGTCGTCAATTTAACGACAAATTTAAATTAGAAATCTGACATATTCAGATTTCTTTTTTTGTTTATTAAGATTCATAAGTAATTATAGAAGTGATATATCATATTTAGTGAAATCTCAATGATTTAATGGTATAATTGTAGTATAGAAAAGGGGTGGTTTTATGTTTGTGAAGGTTGTTCAAAATAATAGAGGCAAAAAAGGAACTTATTTCTGTTCTCTTGTTGAGTCTTATCGTGATGGTGATAAAATCAAGCACCGCACTATTCGTAGTTTTGGTCTTCTTACTGAAGAACAGGTTCCCTATCTTAAAGCCATGTATGCTAAAAAGAAACCTAGACTTGTGTATGATGATGAAGAATAATGTCTATCTATTCTACATTTGAATATTTTGATGCTCTTTTGTCTCATCCTGATATTTTTGAGATTGCTAGAAAAGATCCTAGATATTTTACAAGAGATTCAAAATTAGGACTTACAGGACTGCTCAAGTTTCTCATATCTAGACAAGGTTACACAGTTGCCAATGAAATCAATCATTACTATTCATCTTTTGAATTGGAAAAGTCAGTTTCCAAGCAGGCGATATTTCAGGCACAGGAAAAGTTGGATTATAAGGTGTTTCCATATATAAATTCAAAGTTATGTAAGCACTATTATCAGAATAATGATTATGAAACATTGAAAGGATATACAGTTGTAGCTATAGATGGATCGGTTGGAGAAGCACCTTACACTGAAGAAAATGCTAGAGTTTTTGGAGTTAATGATCCCAATAGAAACAATTTATTTAAAGCTTCTCCAAGAATATCTGGATTTTTAGATGTATGCAATGGTATATATATTGATGTATTGATTAAATCTTATAAGGATTCTGAAATACCCATGGCATATGAACAAATGAATAATATTCATGATATTCTAGAAAAGCAGAAAGTTATATACATGGGTGACCGCAATTATCCATCAACTGATATCTTTGTTTATTATAATATGAAAGGCGATAAATTCTGTTACAGAGGAAAGCCAAACTTTTATAAGAAACAGCTAGAAAATATTGAAAGAGATGGTTGGATTGAAATAGATTTGGATGACAGATGGATTGATCGCTTTAAAATTGAAGAAGTCAAGGATTATGCCAGAGAGCATAGGAACTTCAGGTTAAGAGTCATCAAAGTTATGAAATCTGAATTAAGGCAATTAAAGGTTAGTGAAAAAGATGAAGAAATCATTATTTTCACGAATCTTGATGAAAATGAATGGTCAACAAAAGAAGTGCTACAGCTTTATGGAAACAGATGGTCAGCAGAAACCGGATATGATATCCTAAAAAATAAGGTTGAGATGGAAAGAGTAACGAGCGAAAAAGCAGAACTCATACTGCAGGAATTACATTCACAGGTTATAGTTCATAATTTAGCTGCAATGATAAAAAAAGAATCAGATAAACTTATCACACATACTGAAAAATATAATTATCAGACAAATATAAATAACCTGATACAATTATTAAGGGCTAATCTTGCAAAACTATTAAACATGAAAGATGAATTCAGGAGATTAATAAGTAAAATAATAAGAAAAGCCTCAAAAAATAAAGAGCCTATTCGACCCAATAGACTCTTTGGAAGATGGAATGTCTATACCAAGAAACCAACAACACTCAAATATAGAGTTGATGGCAAACGAAATCCCAAAGTTAGAAAAATGAAAAAGGGATATTTACGTATAAAACGCTAATCGGTAGTATAGACATCATTTTCTAAAAAAATTATAACTTAAAAACTTAAAAAAATCATTAAAAATGATCAGTATCTTTTTGTGCTTTTTTAGCACAGAAAGAAAAAA
>NZ_SJOR01000045.1:0-1545 GCF_012027715.1 Massilimicrobiota sp. SW1139
TTTTTTATTCAATTGTGCCATCAAAGGCATACAAAGACCCCATAATGAAGATTTTGCGACAGTTAACCACTCTGTTATTCGTGGGTTGGTTACCAAAAGGTTAATGGTTCGTCGTCAAACTCTACAATCTCACTACGTGGATCAGTGATATTTCATATAAATAATTATCGCGACATATTATTTATATTGTCACTGCCATAAGAGGTGTATCTTAGATAGTTGAACCTGTTTTCTTATTTTGAGGTCCATCTATGCCTTTGATGATTCTGTCTTTTTTTGGCTACCTCATAATCTCTCCTTTCTTTGAGAATTTATATATCCTTTTTAATTGATATGTCCTGTTTCTATTCCCCATACAAAGCATGATAATTCTCTGGCAATCGCTGTTATCGCGATATTTCTATTGATTCCTTTTAATATCATTCTGTGATATTTCTTTTGTAATCTTATAACCGCTTTGTCCGCATAATCGATGACCTTCACATCCTGTCCCTTTTGTTTTGATATGACTTTCTTTCCTTTTTTTCCAACTGTTCCTCTTACTAGTACTTGTGCACATTCTACCAGTGTTTCTCTTACCACTGCATTTCCTTGCTTAGTTATGCTTAATCGTTTGTTTTTATCTCCGCTTGAATCTTCTCCTGGAGTTAATCCGCAATAGGATGAAAAAGCATTGGCTGTTGGAAATCTGTTAAAGTCGGAGATTTCTGCATGTAAAGTCATCGCTGCTGTTGTGTCTATACTCTTTAAACAGCGTAATTCGCCTATCTTTTCTTTGTATGGCTCTTCCTGAGATAATTCTTCTAGTTTATGCTGGAATCTGCCTATCTTCGTTTCTAATAATTCCAACTGCGATAAATATTCATCCAATATCTCTCTGTACATTGGATCCAGTTTCAGTTCTTTCAACCATTTGATATGTGATGGTATCCATCTGGACTTTCCTTCATATCTGTATCCAAGTCGTAATACAAAGGCATTGATATGCTGTTTCACTTTTTTTGATTCACCTTTAAAATCATTCATCATTCTAATGTACTCTTTAACTTCCACATCATGATCATTAGGTACATAAACTGATTTATATGATTTATTGGCTAAATTTGTTGCGATCATTTGGGCATCTCTTTTGTCGTTCTTCACCACTTTATTTTTGGCTGAACGATGCATCGTTGAAGGTGCCAGGATATCACAGGCAATCCCTTTTTCTTTTAATTGCCAATAAAGTGAATAACCTAAACATCCTGCTTCATAGCCAACCAATACATCTGCATCTTTCTGTGCTTTTTTCATTGCATTATTGATGAATTTTTCAATAAGTTTCACATCTGGACTGATCTTAGTTTCTCCTAATATTTCTCCAGTATCTCCATCAATTGCACATAAACTATAAGATTTTTTATGGACATCTGCTCCAATATAAACTATACTTTTCATAGTGACCTCCTATTGTCGTTATGGTAACGATTCTGTAATTTGTTTTTCAATCTAATTATGAATCTAAATCCACGTTTTGACAACTAGGAGGTCACTTCATATTATCTC
>NZ_SJOR01000046.1:0-1515 GCF_012027715.1 Massilimicrobiota sp. SW1139
CTGAATCTTAGTTCTTTTTTTGTTTAAACTGATTATTTTTGGAAAGAATATCACATGGTGAGATAAATATGAATCAATCTTATTGGCAGAAAACTTCATCTATTCAAAGATGTGCATCTATTCAAGATGATATGGATACAGATATTGTTATTATTGGGGCAGGAATGGCTGGGGTTTCACTGGCTTATCAATTAAAAGGTTTACCCTATCGTGTTATTGTTGTGGATAAAGATCAGATTGCAAGTCATACGAGTGGACATACGACTGCAAAACTAACGGTTTTACATGGGACAATCTATCCACTTCTTAAAAAACATTATAATATACATTATGCACATCTGTATTTTCGTTCACAAGAGGAAGCGTTGAATACAATTAAAGATATTATTCATAAGGAAGATATTGCATGTGATTTTCAGGAAAACGATGCGTATGTATATACTGATGATCCTCAATATGTTTCTATGATTCAGGAACTTGAGTACATATTAAAATCTTTTCATGTAGAAGTTATCAAAGATTCGCAACATTTAGCATCAGTTGGCTTAAAACATCAAGCGGTTTTTCATCCTTTGAAATATATGTATGGGTTAATTGATAAGTGTCAAAAAGATGGTATTGTTTTTTATGAAAAGAGTATGGTTGAAAGTATTGAGCGCAAAAAGGATGGTTTTATTTTAAAAGTGAATCATCATAAGATTCGAAGTCGTTATGTTATTCATGCGACAAGGTATCCTTTTATTAAAAAAGGGATTTATTTTGCAAAGTTGTTTCAGACAAAAGAGAATGTTGATTTACGAAACAAAGAAGGGAATCAAAGTTTACTATGTATAGATCATACTGATAGTTATAGACCGGTACAGGATAAGGGAATATATATTGATATGGTGAGTCAAGAATGGTATGCATTAGATAGTGTGCCATTACGTGGAGTACCTTATATTGGTGAGATAAAACCGGGAAGTCAGGAATATGTAATTTATGGTTTTCAAAAATGGGGCATGACATTATCTCAGGTAGCGGCCAAATTAATTAAAGATTTAATTTTACAGCAAGAGAATCCTTATAAGAGTTTATATAGCTGTCAATATTTTTCACTATCTTTTGCTAAGGAATATCAAAAGAAAATCATGAATTCATATTATAAGAGTTTTATATATCCAAGGTTTCATTATAAGAAAGTGAATCAAATACAAAATGGTGAAGGTGCTATTGTTCGTGAAAACGGGAAACTCAAAGCAGTCTATAAAGATAAAAATGGAAAATGTCATGTATTTTCTCCATATTGTCCGCATTTAAAATGTATTATAGAATTTGATCAAAAAGATAAGATATGGTTGTGTCCGTGTCATCAGTCAACTTATGATGCTTATGGTCATTTAATTGATGGACCGAGTTTGCATTCTTTAAAGAAAAAAGAGAAATGACATTATATAATTAAAGATGTAATAAAGAGAGAAAAAAGAGGGTTAAATAAAAAAAGCGAAAAAAAGTAAAAAAAAGACTTGCAAAGGT
>NZ_SJOR01000047.1:0-1507 GCF_012027715.1 Massilimicrobiota sp. SW1139
TGAAGTGAACCCAATTTGTTGGACACTTATTAAAATTTGTTTTTTAAGCTGTTAATAAGGATTGCTCCCTGTATTGAACAGGAGTTAATCCTTTTAATTTTACTGTAATTCTTTGAGTATTATAATACTCGATATATTCTTCCATCGCAATTTTTAAATCATCTAATGTTTCAAATGTATACTCATACCCATAAAACATTTCATTTTTCATCTTTCCAAAGAAGTTCTCCATTGGCGAATTGTCTAAACAGTTTCCTTTCCTTGACATTGACTGTTGAATTCCTTTTTCCTCTAGCATTTTGTGGTAACCCTGCATTTGATATTGCCAACCCTGATCTGAATGAATGATAAGATTATTCAAGTTATCATATTTATCAAAAGCTTTATTAAGCATATCTTTTGTCTGTTCAAAATTTGGACTTGTTGATATATTGAAAGATACTATCTCTCGATTATGTAAATCTAATATTGGTGATAGATAAAGTTTACCGGCTGCTATATGAAATTCTGATACATCTGTAGACCATATTTCATTGCAGCTTGTTGTATCAAAATTTCTCTTATAATATGTCTTATGATTTTCTTCATCAACCACTTTATCAAGTAACAGATTCTTTACTGTACCATTCATATCACCTTTATATGATTTATATTTTGCTTTTGGCATTTTGGCATATAATCCCATTACAGTCATTAATCGTTTGACTTTCTTATGATTGATCACATATCCCATATTTCTTAATTCTAAAGCTATTCTGCGATAACCATAACGTTCTTTATGCGTATAAAAGATATCGATAATAATGTTCATTATTTCATCATTTTTCATATCTTTATGAGTCTTGGATAACGTATAATAATATGTTGAACGTTTTAATCCGGATATCTCAAGAAGAATCCTTAGTGGATATTTACGCTGCAGCTCACAAACTACCGCTACTTTTTCTTCGGTTGTCGATTCTTCCTTGCCTGAACTGCAGCTCTCAATTTTTTTAGGTATTCAACTTCCGCTTCCAAATACTGATTCCTATTTTCAAGATATTTGATTTTTTCTTCTGGTGTCATATCTTCGTATTTTTTATTGAATTGATCTTTTTTGTTCATAGTAGATGGCCTTCCTCTCGTTTTCTCTACTATAACATATCCATTCTCTTTATACGAGCGAATCCAGTTAGACAATATACCTGTTGAACCTAAACCATATTCAATAGCAGTACTTATTGTTGATTGACCATCAATAATGACTTTATTGATGATTTCTAATTTTAACTCTGGCGAGTAATATTTGTTTTTTCCAGAATTCAAAATATCAAAGCCGTGCTTATCTATCAATCTAATTAAATACTCAACATTACGAGTATTTATTTGATATTCTTTAGATAATGATGGTAAAGTTTGTCCTTGCTTTCGTTTTACATATAATTCTATTTTTTGTTCTCTTGTAAGTTTTGCCATAATAAAAATGAACCTCCATTATTTGGGTGTCCAAATAACGGGGTTCATTTCA
>NZ_SJOR01000048.1:0-1038 GCF_012027715.1 Massilimicrobiota sp. SW1139
ACACGGGAATGCCCGTTACAGCATCAGAGTATGAACCTGATAGACAGGCGTACTTGTTAAGGCTTATATAGTGATATATAGGTGAATTAAGGTGGTAACACGGCAGATGATAATCTCTCGTCCTTAGGGATGAGGGATTTTTTATTTATACAGTAGCGAAAGGAGATAGAGAAAAATGATTATTGTATTTAAACCCAAAACAACTGATGAAGATGTACAAAAAATAGTCAAACAGGTAGAGGACAAAGGACTCACAACGCATATTGTTGTGGGAACAGAAACAACAATTATTGGAATGATTGGAGATGTCACAAAGGTTGATCCGAAACAACTGGAGGTTTCACCTGTTGTCGATCATGTGATGCGTGTCAGTGAACCATATAAACTGGCAAACCGTGCCTTTCATCCAGAAGATTCCATCATTGATGTTGCTGGTGTCAAGGTTGGTGGAGATCATTTAGCATTGATTGCAGGTCCATGTTCTGTTGAATCCAAGGAACAGGTTATCATGATTGCCAAAGCTGCCAAGGCAGCAGGAGCTAACATGTTAAGAGGTGGTGCATTCAAGCCAAGAACATCACCCTATGCTTTCCAGGGAATGGGAACAGCTGGATTGGATATCTTGTTAGCTGCAAAGAAAGAAACAGGATTACCCATTGTGTCAGAATTAATGAGTGCTGAGTATATTGAAGAATTCAATGAAAAGGTTGACTTGGTACAGATTGGCGCAAGAAATATGCAAAACTTTGATCTTTTAAAAGAAGTAGGAAAAAGATGTACAAAGCCAATCTTATTAAAACGTGGATTAAGTGCAACATATGAAGAATGGATCATGAGTGCAGAATATATCATGGCCAGCGGGAACCCCAATGTGATTCTATGTGAAAGAGGGGTCAGAACATATGAAACCTACACAAGAAATACATTAGACTTACAGGCGATACCTGTCATCAAAAGATTAACACACTTGCCAATCATTATAGACCCATCACATGCAGGAGGAAAATGGTGGCTGGTAGAGCCAATGGCTAAGGCAGC
>NZ_SJOR01000049.1:0-946 GCF_012027715.1 Massilimicrobiota sp. SW1139
GTTTTCTCTTATGCTGGTTTAAAATCACGGGAAATTCTATAATGGTATTATCAGGATATATCTTCTGAAATCTATAGAAAGAAAAAAAGATGAAACCCTCCCGACCAAAGTTGAGTCTCATCTTGTCCTAACGACAATATGATAATATTAAAAACCAGCAGAAAAATCAATACCATTAATCAAAAAAATTATTCCAATGTTATCTTTTCACTGGATTTGTCTCTCCTATCATGTCCAAAATGCTCTCATAGAGGCTTGTCTGTTCATGGCTACTATAAAAGAAACTTCAAGGACAGCTCCATCAACATCCAGAGAGTCATATGCCCTCATTGCGGCAAAACTCATGCGCTGCTTCTTTTTCCCATGATTCCTTTCCTATCTGCTGTCTCCTTCGATGATATTGTTTCCATTCTTTCCGATTCAACAGATCATCTTATTATCGAACTGTCTCACATATACCATTTCATCGTTAAGCTTGGCAACTGCCCAATAGATGAACTGCTCATTTATAAGAAATTTTCCAGAAACCTGTATTTCTCTTTTCAAACCACATGACCTCTATGTCTTTCTGCTTCCATTTCCTCTATCATGAAGATGTAGAAAAAGAAAGGACGGGATGTTTTATGAAATTACAGATTCTATTGGCTTTGGATGGTGATGACGATGTGTGATAATACCACGACCATGTCCAGCTGCATCATTTCCCAGAATGATTTCCTTGTTTTCTTCAATATCGAGGATAAGGATATCGAAACATTCGATATCCATCATCAGAAGGATGGTGTCTATATTGATGTGACACTGAAGAGGAAGCCCCATCAGTGTCCTGTCTGCCTCAACATGACAGACAGAGTCAAGGACTATAGTGTCAAGCATATCAACCATTCCATACTGACAAACAAGAAATGCATCATCAATTACAGAGCTCGCAGATATAGATGTCCAA